>NZ_QJSM01000015.1 GCF_003205235.1 Thermoplasma sp. Kam2015
AAATAATTCTATATATAAAATAGAATAGAAATATAAATATCGAAACATGCGAAATGCCTTATCCACTTTGATTGATCGCGATGGCAAAGGTCATATATATGTTCATCATACTAAGAAAGTTAAAAGTGCGCAAATGGGATATTTAAAAATCCAGCATCCCGGCTGTCTCCTTGATTTCATCGAAGGTCGCTGATGTTGTTTTTTATAAATTTGCCATTCGCGGGCTTTTGTCGAATGGTTGGAATAGATATGTCGAAATTCGAAGATTGCAATATAAACGATGATCTGAAAGCAGATCTTGAAAGGATTGGTTTTGTTGAAATGACGGCTGTACAGGAACAGGCAATGTCACCTGCCCTCGATGGTAAGGATCTCATCATAAGATCGAAGACTGGATCTGGAAAGACCGCTGCTTACCTCGTGCCCATACTTAACATGATAGGGCGCGGAAGAAAGCCAAGGGCACTTGTTGTGCTTCCCACGAGGGAGCTGGCGATACAGGTAAATGGAGTCGCGGAGAGACTGGGGCGCAGATCAAGGATAAGATCCACAGTCATCTATGGTGGATCCTCAATGTCAAGGCAGATAGAGTCTCTGGAAAAGGGAACCGATATCATTGTGGGTACTCCGGGCAGAATACTTGATCTTCATGATCGCGGGTTTCTGGATCTGTCAGCTATACGATATTTCGTACTGGATGAGGCAGACGTAATGCTGGACATGGGCTTCATAGACGATATCAGGAAGATCATGTCATTCCTCAACGAGGAGAAACAGACGTTCATACTTTCGGCAACTATGCCGGAGGAGATCGTGGAGATGGCCAGCGATTTCATGCACGATCCAACTACGATAATGGTCGATTCTGACGAGGTCACGGTTAAAGAAATTGACCACTATTACACGATAACGAAGAGAAATAGAAAGCTTCAGGCACTGCAGAATTACCTGAAAACATACGGTCCTCAGAAAACAATAATCTTCTCAAGGACAAAGGCTGGTACCAAGATGGTTTGCGATTTTCTTCTAAACAAGGGTTACAACGCCGTCATGATCAATGGGGATATGAGCCAGAGCCAGAGAGAAAAAGCCATGTACCTCTTCAGGAACAGGGTGGAATATCTTGTTGCGACAAACGTTGCCGCAAGGGGCATAGACATCCGCGACGTGACAGATATAATAAACTTTGATCTGCCAGACGATCCCAAGGTTTACGTCCACAGAGTGGGAAGAACTGCAAGGCTGGGGTCAGATGGTCGTGCATTCAGCATAGTGGAGGAAAATCAGAAAGACGCTGTGCGCCAGATCGAACGCATGGCTAGAGTGAGCCTCAGACAGATACGGATGCAGGATTAGATTCTCCTGCAGTTATTTTCTTAAAAACATACTATTAATGTTAGTAAAAAATTAATAAATCTTTATGCTACACATACGATATACATGCAATTGCTTGACGATATCAAAGGTTTTCTGAACACCTTCAGCGAAACGATGTTTATGGATGTTGTCAATTATTCTCTGACTAGGGATAAATATGACTCAATGTTTCTGCGGGATGCCAGGTATCCCGAACTAGGTGAACTGAGATCAACACAGGTGGAAGGCGATAGCCTGATCGTTAAATTCGATGGATATGTTCTGAGGATACAGGGTACGGATAATGGTGTACTCAAATTCACATGGACCGATGGACCCGCCTTGCCTATAGCCGATCCGTCGTTCGTGAAGCCCATACAGGACGGGGAGAGATACCTGTTCGGAAAAAATGTCGTATCACTTCAGAAGGATGGGCTCACGGTGGCGGATCCCGAGGGTGTGGTGCTGCATCACGAGTTTTTTCCATCGTTTGGAAGCGATATAACACATTCATTTGAAATAGGCGAAGAAGATATAATAAGCGGCCTCGGAGAGAAAGCCGCACCGCTGAACATGATTGGTCACGTATACAGGCTGTGGAACCATGATGCAAATGGATCATACGGTCCGGATAGCGATCCTCTGTATCTCAATGCGCCAGTAATGCTGCACGGGCATGAGGGCAGATTTGTGCTTATCTTTTACGCGAATGCAGGGGATTCCACAGTGGATGTTGGTTATTCTGACGAGAGGCGCTTATCAATATCATTCAGATCAAAGCCGCTGGAATACTACATAATCACGGGCGATCTTGATTCAATATACTCGCGGTTTGCGGAGATAACCGGAAAGCCGTATAAGCCTCCATACTGGGCCTTTGAATTCCAGCAGTCAAGGTACAGCTATATGGATACCAAGGAAGTAAGAGACGTTGTTGATGGCTTCATATCGCGCGGAATACCGCTGGGCGCTGTATACCTGGATATAGATTATATGGACAGCTTTAAGATGTTCACATTCGATCAGAAGCGTTTTGGAGACATCAAACAGCTGACCGACTACATGATGAAGAATGGCGTGCGTCTCATAACCATAATGGAGCCCAGTGTTAAGATGGAGCCTGGATACGATCTGTATGAAGAGGGCTTAAAGAATGGCTATTTTGTGCGCTATCCGGACGGAAACGTCATGTACGCTCCTGTCTGGCCAGAAATGGCGGCATTTCCTGATTTCACAGATGCAGGCGTAAGGGAATGGTACAGTTCCAGGTACGATTTCATGCGATCCATGGGCATATCTGGATTCTGGCATGACATGAATGAACCTGCAATATTCGTTGCATGGGGAGACAACACCATGCCCAGATCCGCGGTTCACAGCATAGGCAGGCATGAGGAGGTGCACAACCTATACGGCTACTATATGGATAAGGCTGCATTCGATCACCTCTCCAGAAGCGAAAGGCCTTTCATACTCTCCCGATCCGGATGGGCTGGAATAAGCCAGTATTCATGGATATGGACTGGAGATACTGAGACCTCATGGAAGGAGCTTAAGCAGAATATAGTGACGATACTTCACATGTCCATGTCCGGCATAACATTGACTGGATGCGATATCGGGGGATTCACGGGTTCCCCCACTCCGCATCTTTTCATAAGATGGCTGCAGGCTTCGCTCTTCTTCCCGCTTTACAGGGTGCATTCAGATAAGAGATCGAAGAGGCGTGAGCCATGGGCATTCGGCGATCACGAAAGGGAGATAATTGACGTGATAAGGATGAGGCATTCATTTGTCCCGCAGATATACAGCGAGGCAATATCTTCATCTATCACGGGCAGACCGATCCTTCGCCCGATATTCTGGGCCGATCCTAAGAATACGCTTGCCATGTCCATAGATGATGAATATATGATGGGTGATGATCTCCTTATAGCTCCGGTAGTTGAAGATCATGTGATTAACAGGGAGGTATTCCTGCCATCTGGAAGATGGTATGATATTTCAAATGACAGCGTCGTTGAGGGTCATATTACGTACTGTGTAAATCTAAGCACAGTTCCAATATTTGTCAGAGAAGGATCAGCCATATTGCGGGAAAACAACGGTATAGAGGTGCACCTTTACCTTGGATCAGGAAGGGCTAAGCGCACTTTCTATATAAGTAGCGGCAACGATGATGTGAAGGTGGACATCGAATTTGACGGCAGAGATATAAGGGTGAATCCAGGCAGGCCTGTCAGCGTGAAATTTATAGTGCTGCATGGATTCGGTTCTATGACTCCTACCTTAAATGGAAATCAGTCAAAGTTGCCACCTCCAGGTTCTCTCCGGATATGTCGATGCCATATGTCGCCATGGCTTCCCAGATCCTCTTCGCTTCCTTCTTCGATATGAAATGCTTGGATGTCATGGTATATA
>NZ_QJSM01000016.1 GCF_003205235.1 Thermoplasma sp. Kam2015
TGTATGAACTATTTTTATATTCATTATTGTAAAATTTATTAGTAAATAATTGTAGATTAAAAGTATTCTCTAGCCAAAATTTAAATATTGCTATGATCATATGTTATCGATGAACACTAAATACTTGATAGCGGGTATACTTATTGTTATCCCGTTTATAGTCTATTTTGCCATACCAACGTACAACAGGGTTAATCCGGAGATAGGTGGTTTGACATTTTTTTACTGGTATCAGACCCTGTGGCTTGGAATCTCTGCTCTGCTCTTCGGCATAGCGGCCTACATACTCGATAGAGAGGTGAAGCAATGAGTGACTACGTTGAGATAGCGGTATTCCTAGTGTTCTTTGTCATATTCGTTGCGGTCGGCTTCCTTGCAAAGAACTTCAGAAAGGGCAACCTGAACCAGCTACCCGAATGGGCTCTGGGCGGCAGAAGGCTCGGTACATTCCTTGTGTGGTTCCTGGTAGGCGCAGATCTATACACGGCCTACACATTCATCGCCGTACCATCTTCCATGTACGCGGTGGGTTCCATATACTTCTTCGCTGTCCCCTATGTATCTCTTGCCTTCGCCATAGCCATGATCACCATGCCTAAATTATGGACTCTCTCCAAGAAGAACGGTTATGTAACGGCCGGAGACTTCGTCAGCGATAGATTCAACAGCAATGCGCTGGCCATGATCATAGCATTGACCGGAATAGTGGCTGAGCTTCCATACATAGCGCTTCAGATAGTAGGAATGAGGGCCATACTCACAGGTATGCTCACTCCGCTCGGTGGAAATGTGAATTTAGCCAGCAATATAGCGCTGGTGCTTGCAATAATAGTGCTGATAGCATTCACGTACACAAGCGGTCTGAGGGGTACCTCGCTGACAGCGGTGATGAAGGATATAATAATATTCACCACCGTTATCGTTGTCATCGTTACGGTATTCGTGGCGTATCATTCAGCCCTGCACGAAGCCTTCACAATAAAGCCTGTGTACGCTGATCTTCCTCCTAAATTCTACAACGCATACTGGACGCTCTTCATAATGAGTGCGGCAGCTCTCTACCTCTATCCACATGCGATAAACGGTAGCCTGAGCTCCATGTCTGCGCAGAAGCTGAGGCTGAGCACGGCGTTGCTTCCGATATACGGTATTGGGCTCGCATTTTTGGCGCTCTTCGGAGTGATAATATACGGTGTTCCTGCAGCCTACCATATGCTTAACATCACCTATCATAACAACGGTGCGATGGTGGTACCCACGCTAATAGCGTCCGTAACGCCATCATGGTTCACCGGCTTTGCCTTTCTGGGAATATTCATCGGTGGTCTAGTACCGGCGGCAATAATGTCAATGTCACAGGCCACGCTCCTAACAAGAAATGTCATAAGGTATCTTGGCAGAGAGCTTGAGGAAAAGCGTGAAACCTTCATAGCGAAGCTATCTATGGTGTTCTTCCAGCTCTTAGCGTTGGCCTTCGTCTTCATAGTGCCGGAAACATACTCCATAAGCCTGCAGCTGATAGGCGGAATAATCATACTGCAGACGCTGCCAGCAGTCTTCCTGGGCATGTATGTAAAGCATCTGGAGAAATACGCAGTCGTGTCAGGCTGGCTTGCCGGTATAGTTTCTGGTATATACTTTGAGGTCTACTCAAACTTCGTTTACTTCAAGTACAACATAATCAAAACGACTCTTATGCCATCATCCATGGGATTCATATTCGTGGGATTCACCGCACTTGTGATAAACCTGGTTGTCGTTGCAGTGGTTGAGGTAATAGTTTATGCTCTCCACAGGCAGCCAAAGACGATGCCAGAAAATATATGAAATAAATTTATAATTTATTATATAACTTTCTTACAATTTCCAGAGTTTCAAGACCTTTGTTAATACCTACGCTGTAGCTTGGTTTCCTTATCTGTTCTGCTTTTTTCTTCACCTCATCGTATTTGCTGAGGCCGATGTAGGGTATGGCATTTTCAAGTATCCTGCTTGTGTAGCCTGTGCCCTCAAATGCATGTTCCATCAGCGCAACGATCCGATCGATGTTTGAGAAGAAGAAATCTCTGCCATTTGGATTTGACGGCATGGTGCTGAAGACGTACAGCATATCCTGTTTTCTTATTGTTCCGTCATCTATCAGGCCAAAAACGCTCTTCAGATCCGTAATATTGCACCATCCCATGGCGGCAATTATCCTCACGCGGATCTCGTCATCGCTGTAGCTATTGGCTGCCTTGGCCAGTTCAGAAATTCCAGCCGTCTTTGCAACGGCTATGGATCTTGCAAGGGCGAGGTCCGGATCGGCTGCCAGGTTGCTGAACGAGCTTGAAAGATCCTTTGCAAAGGCGTCGTCCACCATGGCCAGATCCTGCGTTACTATGCCTCTTAGCTTGGAGATCTTGTCATCCTCCCCCTTCTTCTTATCTCCTAGCCTCGCAACCTGTGATCTGAGATATGATGAGGCTAATTCCGCTATTTTCTTGGACTCCGGTTTGAGGAGATAAAGGCCTGTAAGCTGCGAGGAAACCTCCTCCACAACAAGGTGGTCGGCGTCATCAAGGAATCCCTTTATCCTGGACAGGTAGTCATCCACAGAGATCCTTCCGGAGATGAGGAATGCATAGAGATCGCTTATTATTCCCCATCTGTCAAGGTTGCTCAGCTTATCATAGTTCTTCATCACTGTTGCAAATGATTCTGAGTCATAGGCCACCCTGTAAAACCCGCTATTGTTAGCGTTCACCTTGATGAGATCCTCAACTTCGGCAGTGTCCTCCATCAATATGGATTTCTTCCCCGAACCGGTGATTACCGTTAGAGGTATGGGCCATTTGCCTTCTCCCCTAGTCCCGTCAAGGAAGAAGCGATCCTGTGTAAATCTGAATTTCTTTCCGTCTTTGCGGACCGTTATCACAGGGTATCCCGGATTCTTTATCCAGTACTCCATGACCCTCTTCACAGGTTTACCGGACACTTCCTCTATGGCAGTCCAGAGATCAGATCCCTCAGCGTTTCCATACTTATGATCGTTTAGATACTTCGCTATGCCCTTCCTGAACTCCTCGCTTCCAGTATAATCCTCTATCATGCGGAGTATGGATGCACCCTTTCCATAGCTTATCTCATCGAATATCTGCGATATCTCATCTGGATCCTTGACGTCAACCTCGATTGGATGGGTGTTCTTCAGTGAATCTGACCTGAGTGCGCCTCCAGTCTCGCTTCTTATGAAATCTGCGAACACATCCCACTGTTTGCTGAAGGAGTCGACGGTCTTATACGACATGAACGTCGCGAAGCTCTCATTGAGCCACAGATCGTTCCACCACTTCATCGTGACCAGATCGCCGAACCACTGGTGCGCGATCTCATGAGCTATGGTGATGGCAGCGTTCTGTTTCATTAGAGATCCTGAGTTCTCCGTTGCCATCAGTGCAACCTCCCTGAACGTTATCGCGCCCCAGTTCTCCATTGCACCTGCACCGAACTCCGGCACGGAGATCAGGTGCATCTTCGGCAGCGCGTAGGGTATGCCGAAGTATTTCTCGTAGAATTCTATGGATCTCTTCGCTATCTCAAGCGGATATTTCGATCTTATCTCCTTGAGCGATGCGAGTATCAGATCGATGTCCCTGTACTTCTCATACTCGTACCTGAACTTCCCAACACCTATGTATAGTAGATACGTTGACATCCTTGGCGTATCCTGGAACTCTATGACCTTCCTGTCTGATACCTCCACACGCTTTGGAGGCATGTTGGATATGGCATCGTACTCCTTATCTATGACCGCTGTTATGGAAAACACTGCCTTGTAGGCGGGATGATCGACGCATGGGAAGGCCATCCTCGCCCCGTTCGATTCGAACTGGGTTGTGATCATCGTACCCTCTTTCGTTTTTGAGAAATACAGGCCCATGAGCGTATCGCTGACCTTGGCGTGGAAATCTATATCAATAACATCATTGTCCTTGAAATTTCCCTTAACCAGAACATAGTCATTGCCAGTTTCAAATTTAAGTTCCTTACCGTTATGGGTTATCCTGTCTATGGAGATCTTCACGGCATCCAGTTTAAGGTCCTTCCATTCCCCGCTCAGAAAAATCCTCTCATGAGAGGTGTATGTCAGCTCCTTCAAATCAAAATCGAATTTGATTTCATATTTCTCTATACCCGGATTCATGCAATTCCATTGCAGCGTTTTATAAAAACCTATTTTCCTGAAATACTAAATCGATATATACGATCCCTGAATAGCGAACCAATGACCAGAATTCTGCACATCGACAGGATCAGATACACAAAGGAACAGATCATGGATGCAGTTGATTCCCTGCGTTCCGGTGGCACCGTGGTCTTTCCAACGGAGACTGTTTACGGCCTCGGGGCGCTGGCGGAGAATGCGGATGCTTGTAGAAAGATATTCACAGCCAAGGGAAGGCCGTCGGATAACCCTCTGATAGTGCATATATCGTCCATGGATCAGTTCGCGTCTGTTTCCGATCCTAAAGAGGATCGTTGGGTGCAGGATCTTGAGAGGGTCTGGCCGGGCCCGCTGACCGTTGTAGTGAAGAAGCGTGATGGCATACCGGATATAGTTACAGCAGGTCTGCCGACGGTTGCTGTGAGGATGCCGGACGATGAGATAGCGCATGATCTGATAGAAATGGCAGGCCCCATAGCCGCACCCTCTGCCAATATTTCAACAAGACCAAGCATTACGGATTCAAAGGACGCCATAAGATTTTTAGACGGAAGGGTAGACGTTATTATAGATGCAGGGCCTACAAGATTCGGTATTGAATCGACGATCATCGACCTGACCAGAAAGCCCGTTGAACTGTTGAGGCCTGGCTCTTACACGATCGAGGACCTTGAGCCTGTATTTGGTCACATCGTATACGGTGAAGTTGCCAGGGGACTCGGTGAGGCTAAGGTTGCTATAACGCCAGGCATGAAATACAGGCATTATTCCCCATCTACAAAATTGATACTTGCGGAAACCAGAGATCTGTTCGAGGAGATCCTGCCCTATTCACCTGAGGATATGGTAATACTCGCTACCATCGAAATGGAGAGACCGGGCAGGAGGACGATAGTGCTTGGGACGGATAAGGATCTTTACACGGTTGCGCATAACCTGTTCTCATCGTTCATAGCTCTTGACGATATGCATGCAGGATATGCTCTGATACATCCCTTCGAGGAGAGAGGCATAGGATTTGCCATTATGAACAGGATCAGAAAAGCCTCATACAGGACTGTCAAGGACGTAAGAGAATTTCTGGATCTGATTGGGAGCATGAAGGAAAAGGTAAATTAACGGTAACCTGATGTGAGTTCTATGCCAAAGGTAGCGGTGATAATGGGTAGTTCCAGCGACTATGAGACTATGAAGCCCGCGATCGATTTTCTTCGTTCCATGGGTGTTGAGGTCTTGGCAAAGGTGGTATCGGCTCACAGGACGCCTGAATACATGCTCCAGTTTGCATCAGAGGCAAGGAATCATGGTATAGAGGTGATAATAGCAGGCGCGGGCGGTGCTGCTCATCTTCCCGGTATGGTGGCGTCCATGACCACATTGCCCGTAATAGGGGTACCGGTACCAAGCAAGCATCTTAATGGCCTTGATTCCCTACTCTCTATTGTGCAGATGCCGTCCGGCATACCTGTGGCTACGGTTGCGATAGGAAACTCCAAGAATGCCGCAATACTCGCATGCAGGATCCTGTCCGTCAAGTATCCTGAGCTTGAGGAATCCATGAAGAGATATATGGAAAGCGAGAAGGCAAGGGTTCTAAACGAGAGTATAGAATAAATGCTGGCGGTGTTAATATGATAGAGGAAGATCTTGCAAAAAGGATCGAAAGGTATTTCAGGATAGAGGAGGAAGCCATAAAGAAAATAAGGATATCGCCAGCAGAGGGATCTTTTCTGAGGAAGATAGCCGAGGACAACATGGAGATGATCATGAGTTACTATTCGGATGCCAAGGACTTTTACAGGAAGGGTGACCTTATAAATGCATTCGCGGCGCTCAACTATTCCTATGGCTGGATAGATGCCGGAGTACGCTTGGGTATATTCGATGGTGCGGGTGATCACAGGCTTTTCACACTTTATGAATGATCGACTCGCTAAGATTTGAATTGACCCTAGCAAAGAAGTTTCGAGTGATCATTTAGGCATGGGCAAAATATAAATATATGAATAAATTATTAAGAGTAAGAACCATGAAAAGACAACAGAACGATAGAAGGGATCTTCATGATAGGCATGATTTCCCGAAAAGAGAGAAGAAGCTTGATATGAGAAGGAGTGAAGAATTCGGCTATATGCTAGGAAAAGCTGTTGAAAGCCTTCCTGATAGTGTTCGCGGTGCCATAAGGGGTTCGATATATTCTCTTGCCTCTAAAAAGGGCGTTAAGGAGGCCAAGGAATTTATCGGTAAGAAATACCAGGAAGGAGTCATTGATTATGATACGCAGAAGAAGCTGATAAACCTGATATATGATTACAGTAAGTACAGATGAACCAAACCAATATCAGAATTCTCGTGCATCCTGTTCATGCGAGGCATTCGCTTAAAATTTTTTAAGAGAGAAGTTGGGGGTTTGGGGGAAGCTATAAATCTCAACAGCTTTAGCGATGAGATACACGGACTTCCCTCAATGTAAAGTTTTATGTATGGTCTTCCCATATTATTTTGTATCTTCCACGATAACCAAGTGGATGATACTTTAGTAAAATCGCTGAGATCCGAATACACGCCTGTGGAGATCGCAACCTCCGTAACCCTTCTTCCAGACGTGGTCCGAAAGAAAGTTTCCAATGACGGGAAACTGCGATCTGGCAGTATGGGGATCGAGTTTGATCGTTGAAATAGGAAGATCCGAAGCCTCAGCTTAGGAGTAGCTCACATTTTGATGCGTCAGATCATTTTTATAGCTGATGCAACGAGTGATATGGCGAATGGTACGGTCATATTGTCATCCAGTGGGTATCGTGAGGCGGCTTCGACGATCGATCCTATTGCGGCATATCCTATTCCGATATAGCCAAGCACGAAGAATCCAAATGATGCGGAAACGACAAACAATGAAAGGGTTCCAGCAACGCTTTTCTTTCTATTAATGGCAAGCTTAGGGCTTTTAACGTTAACACCGATTATGGTTGCAACCGAATCGCCCACGGATATTATGAACACTATTAGCATTATCAGATACAGGCCATCGTGCATGCTATAGGCCAACATGATGCCTGAGGCGAACCACATTGAACCTATACCCAGCTTTGTATGACTTCTTTCCAGATCCTGGAGAAACCTCCCTACCATAAGATCTGGTCGAGCGGAGAAGAAATTACCGATGACGTATAGAATTAAGGAACCGAACGTGACCAGTATCCTGGACAGATCCACACCATAAAAATACAGAAGGCCTATGATGACCGCACCTGCTAGTATCTGAACGTAGTCACGCCTCATCTCCTTGATCCTATCCAAACCCCTGGTGGTGTCGTTCGTCTTGATAAAATTTCTCTCTCTTGAATCAAATACCATAACCACTATCATACCGGTGCTTATTGCCGCGTCAATGGCTCTCCACTGGCTTCCATCCCCAAAGAAAATATAAGACAGAAGCGTAGAGGCGAAGAGAAACATGAATGGATAATAAAATTTCTTTGTGTACAGATATGTTCCAGTTATAATGGAAAATACGTATATTGGTACGGCCACGTATCCGTTGAAGACAAGAACCAGCACGGGGACAACTGTGAGTGAAACGGCGTACTTCACTCTGAAATCATTTGGATCAATAAGAAGAGATATCGCGGCTGCAATGATTCCCACTGCAACCTCAATATATCCGGCAAGCATGAACACACCCAGCCAGGCCGTTTCTACTCGATAGCACCCAGCTGATAATTGATCCGCTGGCGATATTTAAATGTTGTTTATATATTGGTAGAGATTGAAACGGCAAACGCCGAAGAACGTCCTTGGTGTAGATTTCAATTAAAGTAGCTGTTTGGCAAAATATAGCTGAATAGAAGCCTGATCCATCCTCAGGGAGTGTACTACGGATCCCAGATTCTATGGATTATATTTTGAATTCAGTCTGGTGGGTGCAGATTTTATATCCATGTTCACGGATCTGAACTCTGAATCACTGTTTGATCGATAGGAACAGCATGATGAACGATGCTAGGCCCACCCCATTTACCGCTATCAGCGGAACAGCTATTCTGTACCCAGCAAAGTGTGAGAAATCATAATAGAAGTATGCTGAGAGTATGGATTGCATCAAAAAAAGCGATGAGAACGCGATCATGGGCGCTACGAATTTGCCACCAGCCCTTCTCATCACACCTATATAAAAATACAGTATTATGACTAAAAAAACGGCTTCCACAAGCACGATCATTATATTTGTAAGCCAGAATATTCCCATTACATATCACCATATATTAAAAAATATAAAAAATTAATGATTTCATAGATCTGACAGCGGTTTCGGTGAACCTCCCAGTACGTTGAAGACTTCGTTGACAATCTGGTACTGGAACTGGCCAGTCTTCACGTTGAATCCCATGTTCTGATAGACTATCTGATATGACACGTTTATGTAATCAAAGGTGGAGTTCTTCTGCACGACGAACTGTACTGTCGCGTTTACATATGCCATATCGCCCTTCAATGTGATCACTGGCGGTTCCTCTGAATAGAACCATACCGCGATCCAGGCGGTGAAGAATTTATTCCATGTGGCATTGATTTCGCTGTAGCCGGTATATGTTCCGTTCAATGTACTGTTGACCCAGTGCAGAACAGCGTTAGGTGCGTACTGTTCCATGACTAGAGTCAGGTTCTCTATGGCTATATTGTTCCAGTGGCTGAAGGCCAGAGCCTCCACCTGGTTGTATTCATCGGTCTTCTGATTGGTTGAGATGTAGCCAGCACCAACTATGTGCCAGACCTCGTGTGTTATCAAGTATGTTCCGGATACACGATAGTATGTGATCGAATAGCTTATGTTCAAGTATTCAACCGTATTGTTTGCCGTCGTTGGCGTCAATATGAACTGATTCTCCGACGTCACCGTAGCAGTCCTGCCCATGACGCTGACTGATGGCGGCGATATGGTGTAGAACCAGACGGCTGACCATAGGTTGAAAAATCTGTCCCAGGTGGATATTATGCTTGATACACCGCTGTAGGTTCCGGTGAGCGAGCCGCCGATCCAGTCAAGGGTGGCATTCGATGCGTATTCAGGAGACAGCAGGCTGCTGTTCTCTATAGCTATATAATCCCAATGTTCGAAGGCTGAGGCTTCAACCTCCTGCGCCAGAACCTGCTGCGGGATATGGGCTATAACACCGGTGCCTGTTATGTGCCAGACCTCGTTGTATATGTAGAATGACGTTCCAGATTTCAGGAAGTCCAGCGTATAAGAGACGTTTATGTATTCCACCGTGTTGTTCACTCCATAGGGCGTCACGACAAACTGTACAGGGGCGGTCACCTGTGCCGTGTTGCCAGATACTGAGGTTACCGGCGGATTCACCGTGTACAGCCAAACTGCTGACCAAAGGCTGAAAAACTTGTTCCAGGTATTATTTATGCTGGAAATACCCTTGTATGTACCGCTCAGTGGACCGCCTATCCATGTGAGCGTTGCGTTTGGCAGATACTGACTTGCAACTAGTGTGGTGTTCTCTATCGCTATGTAATCCCAGTGCTCAAAGGCATCGCCGAGGACTGCGTTTGGCTTGAACCCGTTTGCTGTGTTAACGGCGTTCTGATAATTTGCATTCGTCTTTGCATTCATATAATCCACGTAGCCGAATGCTCCGGCGAATACAACGATCAAAACCACCGCAACTATAATTCCAACCGTTGTAGGTTTCATGTTTTAAAAGATGAAAAGGGAATATTAGGGCATTTTTCAAAATTATATGCAAATCTATTGCAAATTGTTTGCAGATCCGCATTCTTAATCGGGCAGTAATTTCATCGATCGCATGTGCATCAATTTATATTAAGTTACAATACTTGCGTATGAAGTTCATCACAAGTGGAAAGGTTAAGGATGTTTACGACGATGGAGACACTCTTATCTTTAGATTTTCCAACAGAATCTCAGTCTTCGACAAGATAATACCCACGGAGATAGAAAATAAAGGCGAATCGCTGTGCCGGACATCATCATTCTGGTTCAGATATATCGGTGATCATGGCATAAAGAATCACTTCATCGAGATGGTTGACAGGAGGACAATGCGTGTGCACAAGTACGATGTTCCAGACAAGGTAGGCCCAAGCTCCTCTAACTACGTCATACCCCTTGAATTCATCACAAGGCATTACGTTGCTGGATCTCTGTACGATCGGCTCAAGGCGGGAAGCACGAAGCCGGAGGATATTGGATTTAACCATTTTCCAGAGTATGGAGAGAAGCTACCATCGCCTCTGTTCGAGGTCACCACAAAGAGAGAAAAGACCGACAGGTTGCTTGATATGGATGAAGCGCTTAAAATTTCAGGCCTGACCAGAGAGGAATACGAAGAGATTCAGGAAACCGTTCTGAACATAGATGAGATGATGGATTCTGAGGTTGGTAAGCGCGGTCTGATACATGCCGACGGAAAGAAGGAGATCGCGCTGGGACCAAAACGCGAGATAGTGATAGTGGACACATTTGGCACAGCTGACGAAGATCGTTTCTGGGAAAAGAAGGATTATGATGCTGGTAAAATCGTAGAGCTGAGCAAGGAGATGGTCAGGCAGTACTATCGATCTACAGGATATCATGACAGGCTTTACGACGCCAGATCCAGGGGCCTTCCCGAACCTGATATCCCGCCACTTCCAGATGGTATGGCCAAGAAGGTTTCAGATCTTTACAGAACCATGTACGAACGAATAACCGGACAGAAATGGTGAATTTTGCCTTCTGGCAAAGGTAGTGCAATATGGACCCATTCATGAGTTCGCTAAAGGGCCACAGCCATGAGAGGATACCTGTCTGGTTCATGAGGCAGGCCGGACGCTATCTCCCATCCTACATGAGGTACAGGGAGAAAATGGGCATACAGGAAATGATGTCATCGCCTGATATAATAGTGGAAATCACGCATGATCCAGTTGAAGTTATCGGAGTGGATGCTGCAATAATATTCTCCGACATAACAACGCCTCTCGCTGGCATGGGTCTCAGGGTTAAGTTTCTTGATTCCGTTGGGCCGGTCGTGGAGAACAATCTCGAAAGTTCAGGCATTTCAGCGATTGGGGAATTCGACGCGTCTTCCTTCGATCATCCGGTTATGGTCGCTATATCAAGGTACAAGGATAGATATAGGGAACCCCTGATAGGCTTTGCCGGTGGCCCGATAACCCTGCTATCCTACATAGTCTCATACGGGGTGGACAGGGACCTCTTCAAGGTGAAAAAGCTGATGCTGGCTGAGAACCAGATCTACAGAACAGCAATGAGGCGATTGACGGACATGGTCATAGATTTTGCCAGAATGCAGATCAGATCAGGCATAGATGCCTTCCAGCTGTTTGACAGCTGGGCTGGATATCTGTCACCGCGAGAATATGAGGAATATGTGAAGCCTTACATCATGGAAATAATGCAGGAGATATCAGGAAGTGTGCCTACAATATACTTCAGCACCATGACGTCATCGTACATAACCGATATGGGCATTGCCTCAGATTTCTATTCCTTGGACTGGCGCGTAGATATAGGTAAGATCTCATCATCCATCTCTGAGGATATAGGCATTCAGGGTAATCTTGATCCTGCAATAGTCAATTACGACTATTCCTTAAAAGAGGCGAAGAGGATAATTGACTCTGTACATGGAAGGATCCGATACATATTCAACACCGGACACGGGTTGCTGCCAAGCACCGATCCGGAAAAGCTTAAACGGTTAGTTGAATACATCCACAGCGTGAATATATGAAATCTGCTCTTCTTTTGCTTTCCTACGGAAGCCCAGAGAGAATTGAAGACGTTGACGAATACCTCAAGAATATATTCAACGGCAAGCAGGTTCCAGAGGCTGTGAGAGAGGAAAATCTGAAAAAGTATGAGATGTTCGGCGGCAGATCGCCATCCAACAGGATAATTGAGAGCATAGGCAAGAAGCTGCAGGATAGGTTTGGCGGTGAGATAGATGTTCTGTTGGCTTACAAGCACTGGAACCCCTCGATAGAGGAGATTGCCGGTAATCTGGCCGGATATGACAATGTTGTGGCTATGCCACTGTTCTCATTTTATTCAGAGAGCGTGAGAGATTCATATCTCAATCCCCTCCTTGCAGCATTCAAACGTTATAACATATCTGCCAGAATGGAATTTGTCAATGGCCTGGCCAACAACGATCTATTCCAGCCCATGTGGGCTAACATAATATCCGAATGCACAGGTAGTAAAACATTTCACATCTTTGACGCCCACAGTCTTCCAAACGCTCAGAGAGAGGAGGATTATCTCTTCTGGCTCCGCTATTCCACATATAAGATATCACAGATACTGGGTATAAGTCATTCTGATTTTGGATTCCAAGGGGGACATGAAGGCTGGCTTGGGCCTAGCATATACAGCCTCATCGATAAGATAGAGGAGAAGAATGTCACTGTAATACCGATATCATTCCTCTACGACCATCTGGAGATACTTTACGATCTTGATTATGAATTCAGAAAGGCGCTGGAGGCAAGAGGTAAGATCTATACAAGGGTCAAGATGCCCAACGATTCGCCTATGATGATTAACCTCATCGATCGCGTGACCAGATCAGCAATAACCCATCTCAGTGGAGAAATGATCAATAGAGGCACTTCCACCCGCGTTAGGGCTGAAAGCCGTACCTAAAAGCTATGAAATGATCTTCGATTTTCAACAATATTTATATCCTGCATTTGGCTAACAAAGTGTGGAAACTATAAGAAGACCAACATGGGACGAGTACTTTATGCGCATGGCCTATCTGGCCGCCTCCAGGACAAACTGCATCAGGAGGAAGGTTGGGGCGGTTATAGTCAAGGACAAGAACGTACTCGCCACAGGTTACAATGGGCCACCGAGCGGTACTGCCCACTGCGATGTTGTTGGTTGTATACGTGAGGACTTAAAAGTACCCTCGGGTGAAAGGCATGAACTATGCCGCGGACTGCACGCCGAGCAGAACGCGATCATACAAGCTGCGGTGCATGGTGTGAGCATAAAGGACGCCACCATATATGTAACAACCCATCCATGCGTGGTATGTTCCAAGATGATAATGAACGCACAGATAAAGGAGATAGTGTATGCTGAGGGGTATCCAGACGAACTTGCGGAGCTAATGCTTCTTGAGAGCGACATCAAGGTGAGGAAATTCACGCTCCCCGATCAGGAGGTAAAGGCAATGATCGGCGAATTCTATTACCTTGAGGGTGAGGATTGATCTTGAGGGCCATCATTGTCTTCATAAATCTTCACAATTTAGGTTTTTGAAAGGTGAAGAAAATTAGGGATTTATGAGAAACAGTAAAACTCTATTTTCATGCTGTAGATACATCGACTTACTCAATGGAAATACCGCAAATTGTTTTTCTATTTTTACGTAACATACGTTATAATGCGGTGTCAGGATCCTTTAGTAAGAACGCTGAAATCCGATCATATGCCTGTAGTAAAGCCTCTAGCGGGATATCTAAGTCATGATGGTATCTGTCGTGTCCTTGAATCAGGAAGATCAAATTTTCGGCGAGGAGCGGTTCAAGGTGCCTCAGACATCATATGTAGAGACTTGAGAGATCGCCCATTTTAAGATATGGTGAAGAGCATTGACGTCATCATCTATAATCCGTAATTCTAATAACTATTTATACAAATACTGTATTATATTATTAACTATGAAGGCAAATGAGGTATTAAATCTGCTACGAATATCATGAAAGACGCTTCATGTATACGCCTCAACGGGGAAAAAAGTTCAATGGAGATAGGCTATGAAAACGATGAGAACTGAACAGATCTTTATCTGTTATAATGGCGTAATATCCAGAATGTGCCGTATCAAAGAACCTATATAATCAGGTAAATTATATCCTAAGAAACCAGTTTTTCAATAGGGAAAAATTATCATCATACAAGGATCTTGCGAAACAGTTTGCAGTGCCATCAGATATAGGGGAAAACAACAATTTCCAGAAACTGCCAGCACAGACGGCACAGTGGACAATTAAAAAGGTCAAGGAATCATGGAATTACTTCTTCAGGGCATTAAAAACATACAAAAAACATCCAGAATTATTCAGCGGACCACCAAGACCACCTAAATACAAGAATAAGGATGGAGAATTTATATTAATATTCACAAACCAGCAGTGTTCTATTGATAATGGAATATTAAAATTCCCAAAAATCATGGATCTGGAGGTGAAGACAAGATTAGATGATGTAG
>NZ_QJSM01000017.1 GCF_003205235.1 Thermoplasma sp. Kam2015
CAAAAAGGATAAACAGGCTATATTTAACAAGGAACAGAAAAATAAAGGATATCATGCATAAACTATCAAAAGCAGTCATAGAATATGCCATGAATAATAAAATCGACACAATTGTAATAGGCCATAACAATGGATGGAAGCAGAATGCCAATATTGGAAAGACGAACAACCAGAACTTTGTGCAGATACCCTTTAATATGCTCATACAGCAGATTAAATACAAAGCAGAAGAGAAAGGGATCAATGTCATGATACAGGAGGAGAGCTATACAAGCATATGTTCGTTTCTTGATAACGAAAGCATAGAACACCACAACACGTACATGGGAAAGAGAATAAAGAGGGGTGTATTCCAGTCTGCAAATGGAACATTAATACATGCTGACCTGCAGGCTTCTTACAATATGATAAAAAAGGCAGTCCCTGAAGCATTTGACGGGATAGAGGGTATTGGGTTATACCCACGAAGTTTAAGCATCAAGGAGATGATAACTTCCAAAGGTGGATGTTAACATGGTTAACAGAAACCATAACCTTATATAATGAAATGATTAACCGATATGTTTACGGCTATTGTCAACCTCAAGGCATATAAGGAGGCGACGGGCAATAATTTCCGTCAATTTTTGGATAAATTCCAGATGGATACCAGAGGATTTGACCTCATATTTGCCCCTTCACTGGTGGACATGTTTCATGCCTCATCATACGGTCGCTTTAGATTCTTCTCCCAGCACGTCGATCCAGAACCATACGGGGCCTTCACGGGGCATATACCCATGGAACTGCTGATCGACATCGGTATAAGCGGTTCACTTCTGAATCATTCCGAGAGGCGCCTGTCTAGGGAAACCATACAGCAAACGCTTGAGAAGGCTAAACATTTAGATTTCGAGATCGTACTCTGCGTTGAAAATGCTGATGAAGCGCTGTACTTCAAAAAATTTGAGCCTGATTTCATAGCCTATGAGCCAAAGGAACTCATAGGAGGTAATATATCCGTATCGTCCGCAAAGCCAGAGATAATTGGTGAAATCGTCAAGATGTATGAAAGCACGAGCACATCTGTGTTGGTTGGCGCTGGCATAAAAACGGGGGAGGATGTAAGGCGATCCATCGATCTAGGAGCAAACGGCATACTCATTGCGAGCGGTGTGGTTAAATCTCAAGACCCTGCTAAATCGTTAAATTCATTAATAGAGTTAAAATAGAGGGGCTGAATGCCGAAGGATAGCGAAGAGCCCCTGGTTAAAATACCTGAATTTGACGAACGCAAATTCCTCTTCGATGAAAAGGAGAGGGCAAAATCAATAGTGGTTATATTCGTCATAGGGGCCATCGTCGGTACTATTTCGGGCTATATGCAGCTTCTGGGATACTGGTATCTTTCTCTGATTCTTATTCTGGTCGTGCTTCTCTTTTCAGAGTACATAATGAAGGGGCTGGGTGTTCAGGTCTCAAAGAAGACGAGCCATCGCATACTGCTCGTCGGTGAATTTCTGTTGACATGGCTGGTCTTCTGGATATTGGTGTTAAATCCGCCTCTTAACCACGTTTCCGGACCAGAGATAGCAAATCTGCAGATGTACAGCAGCGGTGTCTGGACTACGCCATTACAGAAGAACGGTGAATACTATATACCATACGGAGTTTCCGCTGTGGGATTTAGAGTCTATATGTTTGCCTATTCCGGTATAACCTCATATAAGGTGACTGAATATGAATCAGGATCCGGCCAGACTCCGGCTGTGATATCTTCTCATCTCTCTGACAACTATCTATACTTCAATATAACGAATCCTGGTTACAGTCATTCCTACGTTGTAGACATCTATGCCACAACCGTTGTGAATGGATCCAATCTTTCATCTCAATCATCATACACATTTCTGGCTGCCGAGGCCAGTTGATTGATTATTGAAAGGCTACGGGTTTGATCGAAGCAGTAAAACCCAGATCTTCAGCGATTAGACACACTTATATTCTCAAGCGGAAATATTTATAAATTGTCTTAACACATTCTCTCGTATCCTCAACGATAACCAAGTGGATGATAACTGAGTAATATCGATGCGATTCAAATTTGCGCCTGTGGAGATCCCAATATCAGATCTGTATGGAATATATCCATACAGGGAGATGTCTTTTCGATGAAAGGAAAAATCGAAGCTTCAGCTGAGGAGTAGCTCACAGTATTCCGCCATCGTTTAGATCAATTTAGAGAAATAATTGACCATTTTTAGATACCTATCGATGCCAGACCCGTACTGTGCAGCTTTCTTTTTGTAGCCATAGATCTGCTCCGGTAGTCCGGAAGATCGTGCAGCGTCCCTTATCATCGCTTTGCCCTGTCCGTCTCTGATGTGGTATGACGAATCGAAGGACATGGCAATTTTAACTATACTCTGATTGAGGTATGGCGCGATCACCTCTTTGCCATAGTATTCCGCAATTTTCTTTTCCCTTGGAAGCGTTCTATCAATGAGTTTCCTCCACTGATCCTCGTTGCTACCAGATTCTATAGTCCTTCTATATCCATAGAAGAGTTCATCAGCACCCTGGCCTGTGACGATGGTGTCATCATCGGTGGAAGAGAGAACTACAGAGAGCACAAGCTCATAACCGATCTCCGATCTTGTTATGCTCCCGTCTATGTTCTTCAGGATCTCAACATGATCTTCGAGCTTGACATCGTCCAGGTATATCTCATGCAGTCTGAAACCAAGGATATTTGACACCTCCTCAGATCTTTTTATATCATGCGAATCTCTGAAACCCACGGTATATGGATTCAGGTTATACCCGGAGAGATGCATCAGCAGAGTACTGTCCAGACCACCAGAAAATGCAAGCGATCCATGCCCCGGAATATTTTCTCTCAGTATATCTCGCAATAGCGAAATGGCGTCTTCGTATTCCACATCGAATAATTATGGACATAGTTAAATAGTTACCTATAATGTAGCAATGTGAATTACGTTCCAGATACTTCGGTCATAGTTGATGGTCGGTTTACTCAGTACATACAAGGCAAGGAGGACGCGAATGTACTGCTCCCTGAGGCGATGCTCTCCGAGGTTGAGCATCAGGCAAACGAAGGGCGTTCCATAGGTTTTGCTGCTCTTGAGGAGCTCAAGAAGCTCAGGTCCCTTGAGAGGGAAGGTAAGATAAGCATAGAGATAGTTGGTGAGAGACCGAGGGAATGGCAGATAAAAAGGGCCAAGAGCGGTGAGATCGATGAGATGATCAGGAGCGTTGCGCTGCAATATGATGCAATACTGGTCACAGGCGACAATATACAGAGGGACGTGGCCATAATAAAGGGAATAAATGTGGAGTACCTGCAGCCACCTGAGAAGATAGTCAAGAACATAGAGGAGTTCTTTGAAGATACAACAATGAGTGTGCATCTGAAGGCTGGCACGAACCCCGTCCTGAAGGATGGAAAACCCGGAAGCATAAAATACCGCAGACTTGACTATATACTCAACAGATCCGATCTGGAGAACATAGCCAGCAACATAGTGAAGCGTGGGAAGCTTGAGGCCGATTCCTTCATAGAGATGGATGCACAGGGTGCTACTGTTGTCCAGCTGAAAAATATAAGAATTGTTATAACCAGACCGCCATTCTCAGACGATCTTGAGATAACAGCTGTGAGGCCGGTTGTGAAGCTCGGCATAGATTACTACGAACTCGATGACAAGATAAAGGAGAGGTTGGAGAGCTCAGCCAGCGGTATCCTGGTTGCAGGATCTCCAGGAGCGGGCAAAAGCACATTTGTTCAGGCGCTTGCAGAATTTTTCAATGCGCGTGGAAAGATAGTCAAGACCATGGAGAGACCAAGGGATCTTGACGTCTCAAAGGAGATCACGCAGTATACTGAACTTGAGGGATCTATGGAGATGACTGGGGACATACTGCTGTTGGTCCGCCCGGATTACACGATATTTGATGAGATGCGCGTCACCAACGATTTCAAGGTATATGCTGATCTGCGGCTTGCAGGCGTTGGAATGGTCGGCGTGGTTCATGCGACGCGTGCCATAGATGCCCTTCAGAGGTTCATAGGAAGGATAGAACTAGGCCTTATACCGCAGATAATCGATACCATCATTTACATAAACAACGGACAGGTTGCACAGGTGCTCAGCACGCAGTATACGGTCAAGATACCCTATGGAATGACCCAGGAAGACCTGGCCAGGCCGGTAATAGTTGTATCGGATCTGATAACAGGCAAGGATCTATATGAGATATACAGCTTTGGTGAGCAGATCGTGGTGGTTCCGATCAAGGAAAGGAAGGAATCATCCATGTCAAAGCTTGCTGTCGATCGCATCGAAGATTACATAAAGCACGTAATAAGGAGCGATGATGTGGAGGTTAAAATGGTTGGTGACAGCCGAGCAATAGTACGCGTGGATCCAAAATTTATACCAAAGCTTATAGGCCGAAGCGGGAAGAATATAACAGAGATAGAGAAAAAGCTCGGCATAAAGATCGACGTTGAAGAATCAGGTTCATCCTCTGAAAGGCAGAAGGCCGGCGTGGAGATAAAGAACAAGATAATATACATCGATGTTGGTCATCCTAACAAGCATGTACGCATATACCTTGGCGAAGTTCCAATTCTGCAGGCACTGTCATCGTCAAAAGGTATAGTGAGAATCAAGCTGAGCACTGAGATAGGAAACGCAATATACAATCACATAAAGAACGGCGGCGACATCTTCTATTCCATCGATTGAAGTGGAATGATGGAATACGAGAAGGAGATAATAGATCTGATCAACGATTACGACATGCTGCGCGTGCTAAGGCACTTTACAGTGGCACATGTTGATTATGCCAAGAACATAACAAGATACACAGAGATCCCTCAGATGCGCGTCCGAGAGTATCTAAAGCGCCTCAAAGATATGGGCCTGCTGGATTATTACACAAATACATCAATTAAGCGAACAGAGGCGAAGCTTAAGAAGAGTGCAGAGGTGCACAAACATCACACCTATTATCAGATAAACAAGAAGGCTGAGGCGGTTTTAAAGGAGATAACGCCAAAGCTGTACGTCAGATGGCTGAAGCAGGAGGAGCTTGAATTGCTGTGCAGCAGGAAGGAGAGAAAGAGCAGGCCAGATGCATGTGCAGCCCTTCTCCGTATGGGCATAATAGACAAATGCTACGATCTGACGGATCTTGGGCGCGAGATCTTCGAGACGGCCAGGCGAATGCAAGTACTTAAATGCGACGACAGGAATTAGATCTTCTGAAATACGAATATGTATTCATGTTTGAACACGTAGAAGCCGCCAGATAGGGCCCTGTATCGCCAAAGCGCCTCGGAACCAGCCTTTCCCCTGGTGAATTCAAAATTCTTCACTATGGTGCTCTTCAATCTGAATCCATTATCCAGCACCGCCTGCATAGAATAGAAACCGAGAGGTATCCACTCGCCCTTTCTGTACTTGTCGCCTATGACCATGGCCATGAACCTTCCCTCAGCGAGGTTTCTGCTGACATTCCTCACCACTCTTATGAGCATGTCAAGGAACTCTCTTATTGTGCGTGCATTCGATAGATCCTCAGGATTGTCCGAGAATTTGATTATATCATGGTAGGGAGGATGCAGAATCGCTAGGGAAAATGCATCTATTCCATTCTCGGCCATTATGCCCTTTACGTCCATGGACATGGAATCTCCAGTGTAAACCCTCGTTATTCCTTCTCCATGCATTCGACCTAAGATCCCCTGCGACCGGATGCTTACGTCGGGGTTTATCTCTATGCCGATCGCATTTCTTCCCATTTTCTTAGCCTCTATAAGCGTGGTTCCGCTTCCGCTGAAGGGATCGATCACCCATTCACCCCTCTTGGTGTATCGCATCATCATCTGCCTTGGGATCTGGGGTACAAAATTTCCCCAGTACCATCCAAGTTTTGATCCGCGGTAGTCCCTGTCCCTGAATATCCAAAGGCTATCCGTCATAACGTCTCCGTATTCTCTCCATCTCGACAGATCGATATCGCTGTAGGGGAGCTTTTTTGGCTTGAATATCATCCTGTAGATCTCATCCGCATAATGTTGTGCGCGTTCAGTTGTCCTGGAATCATTTATCTTATCAAGAATCTGATTGAAGGCGTCTTCATCAACAGAAATCGTTTCGCAGTCTGCATCCTTCGCATCAATTTCCATGCGAAGATCCCTTACTATTTCACGGACAGTGTCTATGCTGTCCGCAATCCTTAACCTATTCACAACGTCGTCTATGAGATGCAGAGGTATGCGAACTTCAGCCATTCATGGCATTAGCATGTTTTAGAATTTAAAAGTGACGCTATGACTGGCTGGGAATAGAGATGATGGATTTTTGGATAAATGCGCGTCCTGCTGATGCCTGATATCTTATTTCTGTCTGATCCAACACCGCATCTTATGCGATCATCGGTGGCCATTGATCCTTAATGTATTTTTTTACTCCATCATGTTCCATTAAGCACGATTGTATGAACCATATTTTAGAAAAATTTATTAATAGTTATGATTATATCATTTATAAAAAAAGCTAGGAGTTTGAGGGAAGCTGTAAATCTCAACCTCTTCGGACAAGAGATACACGAAGTTCCCCCCAATACATAGAAAGATCTATAAATAATCTCATCATATCTATAATCAATGATAACAGCTGCCAAAGTGAAGCTGTATCCAAATGAAAGACAGAAAATTTTACTGGAGAAGCACTTTGGCAGCTGTAGATTCGTATACAATTATTTCTTAGCGAAGAGGGATGAATACTATATAACGCATAGGGATGCTAAAAAATCCTCTTTAAACTATTTAGACACACAGAACATGCTCATCGATCTAAAGAAGGAATATCCATGGCTGTACGAGATCAACGCCCAATCACTTCAGATGTCTCTACGTTTCTTAGACAATGCATTCAAGAACTTCTTCCATAAGAACGCAGAACATCCTAAGTTCAGGATCAAGGGAAGGAACGAATACTTCGCAGTACCACAGCACATCAAAATTCGAGGAAACAGTATATATTTCCCAAAGTTCTCTGAAGGCATATACTTCAAGGGCTCTGAGAAGAAGCTGTCCGAGATTAAAGACATCAACGAGATAGTAATAACCAAGGATTCAGGTTATTACTACTGCTCTATTATATATGAAAATGAGGAAGAACTGCCAGAGAAGAAGCCATTATCAGCAGAGAACTCCGTTGGTATAGATCTAGGCATCGAAAAATTTGCAACCTTATCGAATGGTATAGCAATAGAGAATCCAGGATTCATAAAGAAGGTAGAGAAAAGAATAAGACAATTACAAAAACAGTTATCAAGAAAGCAGAATGGATCGAAGAATGGAAGGAAGCATATACTTAAATTACAGAAGGAGTACATGAAGCTGAGAAACATGCGTGAAGACTTCCTTGATAAAATATCTACTGCGATAGCCAAGCAGTACGATACCATCATCATCGAAGACCTCAACGTACATGGAATGATGCAGAACCATCATATATCGAAGAGTCTAAGTGATGTTTCTTTCTATTCCTTCAAGCAGAAACTGGAATGGAAAGCAGAAAAATATGGAAAGAATATAATAGAGATAGGAAGGTTCGATCCATCATCTAAGATATGTTCATCATGCGGTAACATAAAGCATGATCTGAAGTTATCAGATCGCATATACCACTGTAACGTATGCGGATTAACTATCGACAGGGATCACAACGCATCAAAAAATATAAGGAAGATTGGACTTATAAAAGTAGGATCGGTGCGATCCGAATTCACGCCTGTGGTCATAGCGATATATGGCTTGTACGGAATATATCCGTACAGGCAGAGGTCGGTCGTTGAATCAGGAAGCTCCGATGCTTCAGCTGAGGAGTAGCTCACGCTTAATAGAAAAACGCTTGTATTTATCGTTTCGGCAGCTATTGTTCTGTCGTTCGTTCCAATTCTGGCTGTACCAGCGAGTGGCTCTATACCGGCCTTTGAGCATAACCTCATCAGGGCATCTACAACCAGCTCAGAGAACTGGGCTGGATACGTCATTACCAGCAGCGACTATTCCGTTCATAATGTAAGCATGTCCATGATCATACCGAATACCGATACGTCCGGTAATTCTTATGCCGCTTTCTGGGTGGGCATAGACGGCTACAACGACAACACTGTGGAACAGACTGGCATACTGGCAGAGCCCAGTGGATTCGGTCATAATTCAAAGACGGTGTACAAGGTATGGTACGAGTTCTATCCTGCGGCTCCCGTTTATGCCAGCTTCAGCGCATCAGCGGGTGATTACGTATATGCCAACGTCACCTATAACGGATATGGCAGCTTCACAACTTACATAATGGTTGAGACCTCTGGCGGTCAGATCATCGGTACATTCACAGGTCATGCGACCGTAAGCAATGCATTGGACGATTCTGCTGAATGGATCGTTGAGGCCCCGGCATCCACCTCAGGTATTTTGCCCCTCGCAGATTTCGGCGTTGCGGAATTTGGTTACGATTCCACGCACATATCGCTGACAAACTACGCGACTGTATCTGGTAACTATGAGCCCATGGGATACTTCTCGCCTACGGAGATAATCATGGTAAATCAGGCAGGCCAGCCACAGGCAACGCCATCGGCTATATCAGCAGATCTCACCAGCTTCAACGTTACCTTCGATCAGACAGTCACTGCACATCATGGAAGATGATGAAAGTGCTATCGATGAACCTGCACATCTAGTATAGAAAGAAGAATTATGCAAGAAATGCAGGCTGTATGGAAAAACATGATCTAAAATTGAAAAATGGGGTTGACCGGATTCGAACCGGTGACCTCTCGGTTATCAGCCGAGTGCTATAGCCTGTCTAAGCTACAACCCCGTAGCTTCGTAATTTGTTTCACGCTTAATATTTTTTCTCTCGCATCGCTATTGGATCCGCAGTGAGAATTCACACTCATCGATCTGCAAAGTATTCGAATACGGGCAATAACCTCTTTCTTAGTTCACGTCCACGATCCGTAAGATCGTAAGTCACAATGTCTCCATCATATCTTTCTATCAGTCCAGCAGCTATCATATCATGAAGCCTCGCCGAGAGCATGGCGCCGCTTATTCCAGGTATCGCCTTCTTCATATCATTGAAATTTTTCCTTGTGTTATCGTTACCGAGTACGGACAGAACAAATATGGCATATTTCTTCCCTATTATATGTAGAACGGGTTCTGCTGGATCTATACATATTTCGCCGCTATCTGTCTTTATCATGCATGATAGCGCCTTGTTGTTTTCCATGCAGAAAATATATGCATCTGTTATTTAAAGGACATCCTTCACATTCAGGCACCTTTCTGCAGTGATCCTTGGATATCTGTACGATCATTGCATGCAGATTCTTGAGGCGGCGCACGTCATTTATTTCCTCCTCCACGTCCCTTTTGATATTTTCTCCGGTTATCCCGTAGCATCTCTCAATGAACCTCTTCGTGTATCTATCGATCACAAAAACAGGAAAATCTAGTGCGTAGAGCAGAATGGAATCCAGAGTCTCCTGGCCGATGCCCTTCAAACCCGAAAAGAATGATATCGCCGTTTGAAGATCCTTTATATTTTCTATCGATCCGAATCGTTCCACGACGGATCTGGATATGGATATCAGGCGGTCGGCCTTCTGGTTATAGAATCCCGCCGGCCTTATGATCTCGGCAAGCTTTTGTCTGTCGCATCTGGATATGTCTGCAAGTGTCATCAGTCCATTTTCCTTCAACCTTGAGATGGCCTTTTCCACATTGTTCCACGAGGTGTTCTGTGTCAGAATGGCACCTATGACAACCTCATCTCTAGAATCCGCCGGCCACCATCTCAGGTCGCCGTATATGCAAAAAAGATCATCGTAAATTGTACTGTAAAGGCCCATGACATCATTCAAGAGATTGAATTATGCCATAACCGATCAGGCGCCATCTGTTCATCACGCGCCTGCCTATTGCAACGCGCATGCCGTTGAACGCTGCGACCGGATACTTTAGCGAGACTTCGATCTCACTGCCCTTCATTGCATTCACGATGCCCACAGTGTTAGCTGTCGCCACTGTGAACATGAGCGTTTCCTTGGGCTTTATGGGCTCAACGTTAAGCTCCTGATCCGATCCGACAACCCTCTTCAGCAGGTGGGCCTCAAGCCTCATTGAAAATGCAACAGGAGGTACCTTACCAACATGGCCGGCAATTCTGCCCGTAAAGGCATCGCCCTTCGTCAGGAATGGATCGAGCTTCGTGCCTACGGCGGCCAGTCCACCGGGCCTTATCCTATCGTAGGAGTATTTCCCGGCCATCAGGCTTACGATCTCTGTTGTCACGTTGTTCCATACCGTTTTGTTTCCCTTGGTTGTCTGGATGCCAGGTGCTATCTCTATCTCGTCTCCAACGGCGAATTCACCCTGTGTGAGCGATCCTCCTATGACACCCCCCTTCAGATCGCTAACGGGAGTACCGGGTCTGTTTATATCGAAGGATCTGGCTATGTACATTATCGGGTCATCATTCTCATTGAATTCTGGTGATGGTATATATTTCTCTATAGCCTCAAAGAGCGCATCTATATTCGTGCTGTGATAGGCGCTCACAGGGATTATCGGAGCATTTTCTGCTATGCTCCCCTTGACAAAGTTCTTGATTTCCTTATAGCTTTCGACGGCCCTCTCTCTGGTAACAAGATCTATCTTGTTCTGCACTATTATAATACTCTTTATTCCCATTATCTCCAGAGCCGTCAGGTGTTCCCTTGTCTGAGGCTGCGGGCAATGTTCGTTTGCCGCTATCACCAGCAAGGCGCCATTCATGAGGGCAGATCCGGAGAGCATGGTGGCCATGAGCGTTTCATGCCCAGGCGCATCCACTATAGATATGACGCGCTCCAGCTCGCAGTTTTCACCCTTCTCTCTTGAGTAGTGTACGTTTCCAGATGCGTCATAGCATCTGTAGATCGGCGTATCTGCATATCCAAGCTTTATCGAGATGCCTCTCTTTATCTCCTCGGAGTGTGTATCGGTCTTTGTTCCCGTCAGAGCCAGCGTCAATGTACTCTTTCCGTGGTCAACATGACCGACCATCCCTATATTCACAGAGGGCTGAGGCATCTTAAGCTTGCTGATCATCTTTCTTCTCCTCTAGGGGCGTTGGCCCGTACTGAACGATCTTCAGATTTATCTGTGAGATATCCGATCCAATTATGGAACCTCTGACGGTTATGCGTTTCCTTATTCCGTTCTTTCCCCTGTACCCCTTCCTGTAGGATACCAGTATCTGCTTCTTACCCTGTGTTTGAAGATCGGATCTCATTGGGAAACCGTCAATTGAGCTTCCACCCGTCACCACAAGCTTGTATCCAACCATGTCGAAGAATACGCCATCTATCTCGTCGCCTATCTTTCTACCCACAAGCGACCCCATCCTTTCAGCCGGTATCTCCTTTTTATACGTCTTTCCGGTCTTGGGATCAGCAATGATTGCCAATGAATTAGCCATGATTCACCAGTCGGTTAATATCAATGCCCTTTAAAAATGTGATGATTCAACTGTTTATCCATAGAAACAGCCCATGTGAACCCTGCCTGGCTGATCATTTGGGTTTTGAAATGAGGTAGCGGTTTCATTGATAGACGCAAAGCATTGTGCATAAATTTTCAATGGTAAAGATCCGGAAAAAGCGTTTTGGGTTTATCGTCTCCACACGCGATCATAACGAATCTTTAAATGTCAAGCTTTCATAACTCGGTATGATAGTTCTTGGCCTGGAGGGCACCGCCCATACAATAAGCTGCGGTATTCTCGATGAGAACAGGATACTCTCAATGGAATCCTCCATGTATAAGCCCAGAACAGGAGGTATCAGGCCTCTGGATGCGGCCGTCCACCACGCAGATGTTATCGATTCTGTCATACGCAGGGCGCTTGAAAAGGCGAAAATTTCAATCAATGACATAGATCTTGTAGGTTTTTCCATGGGTCCAGGGCTGGCCCCCTCGCTCAGGGTGACGGCCACTGCAGCAAGATCCATAGCACTGCTTGCAGGCAAGCCGATCATCGGCGTTAATCATCCGCTTGGCCATATAGAGATCGGCAGGCGCGTAACCGGAGCCAGAGATCCCGTTATGCTTTACGTCTCTGGCGGTAATACGCAGGTGATAGCCCACGTCAGGGGAAGATACCGCGTTCTCGGTGAAACGCTCGATATAGGGATAGGAAACATGCTGGATAAATTTGCCAGAGAGGCCGGTATTCCGTTTCCTGGTGGGCCGGAGATAGAGAAGCTGGCTTCAAACGGCCGGAAGCTCCTTGAACTCCCGTATTCGGTGAAGGGGATGGATACGTCATTCTCCGGTATTCTCACGGCGGCTCTCCATCATCTCCATTCTGATGAGAGGATCGAAGATATAAGTTACAGCATACAGGAAACTGCTTTCGCTATGCTTGTAGAGGTCCTTGAGAGGGCTCTCTACGTTTCTGGAAAGGATGAAATACTGATGGCTGGCGGAGTTGCGCTCAACAGGAGACTGCGTGAGATGGTGATGCAGATGGCCGGTGACGTGGGGGTCAAGGCCTATCTTACGGACAGGGAATACTGCATGGACAACGGCATAATGATAGCGCAGGCCGCGCTTCTGATGTATAAATCAGGGGTCCGCATGTCGATTGATGATACCGCAGTCAATCCTCGTTTCAGGATCGATGAGGTTGATGTGCCGTGGATAGAGGACAGGAGACGGAAAGAGTACGGAATGACAGGCGCAGAATCAAGAATAGATGCGGTGGGATTCTACGGAAGGCCAGCCATAAGGAAGATACGCGTTGCTAAGCGGTACAGGAATCCGGATATTGACAGAAGGATACGGTATGAGAGGATGCGCAATGAATTTACGTTGCTGAGAAAGCTGAAGGAGGCCGGGGTGAAGGTTCCGCTCGTATACGATTTTGATCCATTTGGAATGTCCATGACGATGCAGAGGATTGAAGGATCCAAGATGTCAGATCGACTAATCACGGGAGACGTCAGCTTCATGCAAGATCTTGGGATAACTATAGGCAGGATGCATTCAGCCCTACTTGCACATGGAGACTTGACCGTAAACAATATACTGATCGGCGATGGCGTATACCTCATCGATCCAAGCATGGGAAAGGTCGACGCGGAGATTGAGGATATGGCCGTTGACCTCTACACGCTGGAGGATTCCATCAAGGGCCTTGGGTTGGATTCCGCTGAAGTGCTTGATCCAGCGATGAAGGCATACAAATCAAGTTTCAGGGATGCATTAAAGGTCATTGAAAATGTAAGTGCCATAAGGAGGAGGCATAGATATGTATAAATTTGTGACGAGCAACAGGCACAAGTTCGAGGAGGCCAGGGATCTGGCATCCCGCCATGGTATCGATATAGAATGGATCCAGATGAAGTATGAAGAGATCCAGGATGACAGCACTGAAAGAATCTCATACGACAGCTGCAAGAAGCTTTCCGGAAAGGTGGATCCACCATACTTCATAGATGATTCTGGTCTCTTCATAGAATATCTGAAGGGATTCCCCGGGCCATACTCAAGCTACGTTTCTTCTACCATCGGAAACGAGGGCATATTGAAGCTCCTTGAGGGCGTAACAAATAGGTCAGCCTATTTTCTCACTGTGGTCTCCCTTAACGAAGGGCACAGCATCATGCAGTTCACAGGCAAGGTTATGGGAAAGATATCGACGTCCATAATGGGATCCAATGGATTTGGATATGATCCCATATTCATACCAGATGGATCAGACAGGACATTTGCCGAGATGGATACAAGCAGTAAAAATGCTATATCGCACAGGAGCATAGCATTCAGAGGCCTATTTGAATATCTCAGAGCCAACAGAATATCGAATAAATAATAAATATAAAATTAGAATCATTATCACAATCATCAATGAATTTTACTTTATGATCTTATATTTATATTTTCTCATACGCTTAGCAAAAATATAGACTATCGGCGTCGAAAACCGTCAATAGTAATCCTAAATCTTTTATAATATAGAAAAAAACAAAAAACATATAAATAAATTCGCTATCTTCGAACAATGAGTGAATTTGATGTCATAGTTATAGGCGCTGGTCCGGCAGGATCCTCTGCTGCAATAAAGCTTGCGCAGGGTGGTATGAACGTACTTCTGGTGGAGAGGGGCGATCCTCCAGGAACAAAGAACGTATCTGGCGCTGTCCTCTGGGGCGATGAACTTTCGAGGGTCGTACCAGACTGGGAAAGAAGTGCTCCCATTGAGCGTTTTGTCACGAGAAAGGAGGTCGCATTCCTCACAGAGCGGTCGAAGATTGCTATAAGCTACAGTTCTCAGGATCTGATGGAGAAGAAGTCAGGAAAGATCATTGTCAGGGGAAAGTTCGATCAGTGGCTGGCCAGGAAGGCAAAGGATGCTGGGGCTATGCTCGTTACTGGCATAACGGTGGACAAGCTCGTTATGGATGATGGAAAGGTTATCGGCGTGATGCAGGACGGAGATGTGGTCACATCTGATGCCGTGATAGTGGCTGAGGGTGCCAATCCAAGAGTACTCATCAATTCCGGCCTGAGGCCCAAGCTCTCAGATCATGACGTTGCTCTGGGCATAAAGGAAACTATCAAGCTGCCGGAAAACGTCATAAATGAAAGATTCAATGTTGATTCAAAGGGCGGTTACGCTTCAGAATTTGTGCTTGGGTTCCTTGAAGACGGCCTGCTTTCTGGTGGTTTCCTGTATACAAATAAAGATACGGTATCCCTGGGTATAGTAGCATCTCTGGACAGGCTGAGGGCAAATGGTATGACGCATTCATACGATATTATGGGTAAGTTTGAGGAACATCCATTCATAAAGAACCTGATAAAGGACGGCATACCTGACGAATATGCCGCGCATCTCGTTCCTGAAGGCGGCCTCGCCAGCATGCCAGAACTCTACGGCAACGGCTATCTTGTGGCAGGAGACGCAGCCATGTTCACCTTCAGCAATGGTATGGTCCTTCAGGGCATAAACTATGCAATAACGTCTGGACTGCTTGCGGCGGAGACAATACTCGAAAACAAGACAAAGATAAACAAGGAGACGCTCTCCAGCTATGTCACCAAACTTCGGAACAGCTATGTTCTCAGCGATCTGTACACCTTCAACGGTATACAGAACGTCACATGGAGCGATTTCACGCAGAAGACCATGCCCAAGATACTCGACAGCGTGATGATGTCTATGTTTGATGAGCGCGGTATGCCGAAGAAACATCTGATGCAGGTTCTGACAGCAGCTGTGAAATCCAACGGCATGAGGTATACGGATCTGATATCGAGCGGATACCGCATGATGAGGAAGATGTGAGGTGTCTGATATGAAGATTGAGGAAAAACTCTCTCTGCTTAACTACAAGACGGACCGATCATATGCACATATAACGATCGATCCGGATATATGCGCTGGCTGCCCAGATCATTTTTGCGTTTTTGCATGCCCAGCCAACTGCTATACGCTGATCAACGGAAAACTGAATTTCAAATACGAAGACTGTGTTGAATGTGGTACATGCGATATAGCGTGCTCTCATGGCAGCGTCAAATGGACGCTCCCCAAGGGAGACAATGGGGTCATATACAAATATGGGTGATGCTGCATGCTGAACATAGTTGTTATGATAAAGCAGGTTCCTGACAGCAGCGAGGTGGAAATAGACCCAGTGAAGATGACTCTGAATAGAACTAAGGCCAGAAATGTGGTAAATGCCGCTGATCTGAACGCGCTAGAATTCGCGCTCAGGATAAAGGATAAGGTTGGTGCGAACATAACCGTGATATCGATGGGCCCACCCATGGCCGACGCCGCCATAATTGAATGTATGGCAAGAGGAGCGGATCGTGGTATACTCATAACCGACAGGGCCTTCGCAGGGGCAGATACCTATCCTACGGGTCTGACACTTGCAGCGACCATCGCCAAGATAGGAAATGTCGATATAATCTTTGGTGGAGATGAGACCACAGACTCCAGTACTGGGCATGTAGGGCCGGGTGTCGCTGAATTCCTCGGTATAGATCAGATAACATACGCCAAGGAGGTTGATTACGAAGATGGGTACGTCATAGCCACGAGGGATCTGGAGGATGGCGATGAGACAGTGAAGGTACATACACCGGTACTCATTACAGTTCTGCTGAACTCCAACATTCCAAGGCATCAGAGCCTGAGGAAGAAGATCGATGCCATAAGGAAGGGCGTGGAATCATGGGGTATAAACGAACTGGGCCTGAAGCCTGACTGGGTCGGGCTACGCGGATCGCCAACCATAGTGAGATCCATGAAGGCGATAAAGGAGCCCGAGCACCTCCACAAGACCGTGCCGATCGACCAGATCGATACGATCATCGCGGATCTCGTATCCAAGAACATCATAAAGGTAGGTGGTAAGTGATGGTAGGCCTAATAAATGCGATACCTGTTGCAAATAAGGACGAGTACAAGAATGTTGGCGTGTACATCGAACACAGGGGAGACGATATAAAGAGATCATCCATAGAGATGATAGGCATAGGCAAGCAGCTTGCAAGGAAGATCAATGAAAAACTTATATGCATCGTTATAGGAGATAAGGTTGACGGTATAGCAAAGGAGGTGGGCGAATACGGCTGCGACATAGTTCTGGCTGCTGAATCTCCGGATCTGGCAGACTACAGGACGATGCCCTATGCCCAGATAATAGGCGATTACATAGCGGAATACAAACCCAATATATTTTTGCTGGCAGCAACCAGGAACGGCAGGGACCTTGCATCAAGAATAGCGGTGAAAGAGAGGACAGGAATAACGGCTGACTGCACGGTACTCGATGTGGATGAGAACAGGACACTTCTGGCTAACCGTCCAACGTATGGGGAAAGCACCCTGGCTGAGATACTCTGCAGAAATCACAGGCCACAGATGGCGACAGCCAGGCCGGGCACATTCACGCCCGCGGAGAAGGAGAAGGATCATAAGTACGAGATAGTGAAGAAGAAGGTCACAGTGGATAAGAGCATGCTCGGGAAGCAGATACTGAAGTTTGTGCCGAAGAAGGCGACCGATCTGACCGCAGCCAAGATAGTCGTGGCGGGCGGTCTTGGGCTTGGCGGCCCTGATGGCTTCAAGCTTCTGCAGGAACTGGCCGATCTCATAGGCGGTGCCGTGGGAGCATCCAGGCCTCCAGTAGACCTCGGCTGGATAACTAGGGATCATCAGGTGGGTCAGACCGGGCAGGCGGTGAGGCCTGATCTGTACATAGCGGTGGGTATATCCGGCAAACCACAGCACATTGCCGGCATGAAGTTCTCCAAGGTGATCGTCAGCATAAACAAGGATCCCAATGCTGAGATAAATAAGATATCAGATTACATAATAACAGAGGATTACAGAAAGGCTGTACCGGCGCTGATAGATGCCATAAAGAATTTTGGAAAACAGAAGGTGGCTGAGGCTCAGAAGGCCTGATCCACCTTTCTCTCCTCTATCTCTTTTTTCAACACGCTTATGAATTCCGAGAGGCCGTAGGTCTTCGATTTTCCTTCACGGTTCCTGGCGGTTACGCTCTCGTTTTCCTTCTCCTTTGCGCCGACAACGACGATATAAGAAGGGCGATATGGATGGATCAGCTTTATCTTCTTGCTGACAGTGTCCTGCGAGGTGTCGAGTTCGCTCCTTATACCGTTCTTCATTAGCTCCTCATGGACATGCCTAGCGTAGTCATCGAAGCTGCCGCTTATGGGTATGACGTAGGCCTGTATGGGCGTCAGCCAGGTTGGTAGTTTTCCTGCATAGTGTTCCAACAGAATTGCAAGGACCCTCTCATAGCTTCCATATATGGCCCTGTGCACCATCACCACGCGATCCTCCTTGCCGTCACTGTTCGTATAGGTGAGTCCAAAATTGACGGGCATGAAGAAGTCAAGCTGTATGGTTGACAGCTGCCACATCCTTCCTATGGCGTCTTTTACATGCACGTCGATCTTCGGTCCGTAGAAGGCGGCTTCTCCCGGATATTCCTTGTATTCGATTCCCATGGATCTGAGCGCACCTCTGAGCTGTTCAGTTGCGTTGTCCCATACGGACAGATCGGCCTCAAGATCATGGGAATGGCACACAGGGCACTCTATGTCGGTACCGCGTGCACCCTCGATGCGATTACCGCAGTTGCGGCAGACATAGCTTACCAGGTAATTCTCTGGATGATCACGATCTATGACGCTGAGATCGAATGAAAGTTCTATATTTCCAAATAGCGTGGTGAAGGTTTCTCTGACCATGTTCAAAAGCGTCCTGATCTCCTCTCCTATCTGGTCCATGCGCAGGAATGCGTGGCCATCATCCTGGGTGAAGGCCCTTGGCCTCGTGAGACCGCCGACTTCACCAGATTTCTCGTATCTGTAGACCGTCCCTGGCTCTGAGTATCTTACTGGAAGGTCCCTATAGCTGTATTTCCTTCTGGAAAATATTGCTATATGCCCCGGGCAGTTCATGGGCTTTATGCCGTAGCTGTCTCCGTCCGGCAGCGTGAAGAGGTACATGTTCGGCCTGTATTTTGCGTAATGGCCGCTCTGCTTCCATATGGTATCCCTGAATACATGGGGAGTCCACACGTCCAGCCAACCGTTCTTCCTGTTCATCTGATCCATATACGCAAGCAGCTCCTTTCTTATCATCTGGCCATACTGGGTGTACATCGGGAAGCCCGGCGCCCACTCTGAATTGAAAACAGCGAGATCCATCTCCGAGAGTATCTTCCTGTGGTCACGCCTCTTCGCCTCCTCAAGATTGTGAAGGTATTCCTTCAGAGATTTTTCATCAGGAAAAGCGGTTCCATATATGCGGACAAGGGTCTTGCTTTCATCGTATTTGTAAACAGCACTTGCTATGTTCAGCAGCTTGAACGCCCTTATGTAACCGGTGCTTGGCACATGGGGTCCAAGGCATAGATCGACAAAGTTGCCCTGCCTGTAAACGGAGCTTGCATCCGATACATTATCCTCAATTATCCTTAACTTGTAAGGATTTCTGGCAAATATCCTGATCAGTTCGTCCTTGGGATACACGATCTTCTCGATCGGTACATTCTCCTTCTGTATTCTGTGCATCTCATCTTCTATCTTTGCTAGATCCTCCTCTCCTATGGGCTTCATGTCAAAATCATAATAGAAACCGTTTTCCACAACCGGACCGGTATTTGGGAGGGCATCCGGATAGAGATTGGTAACGGCATTGGCAAGCAGATGTGCCGCGGAATGACGAAGGATCTGAAGACCATCCTCAGAATAGATGCTGACCGGTACTGCATCGACGTCCCCATCGGCCACATCTCTGAGATCGTGCAGGGTATTGTCGATCCTGACCGCCACAACATTTCTGTCCTTTATAACATCAATGTAGCGCTGACCCTTTCTGACATGAACAGCTGAATCTGGCATAATTGGGTAAGAGATATATGTATAAAAAGATCGATTTTCCATATCCATATAAAAATCGGATAATGTTTATACCAGTCAGCCTGATACATGTCAAATGTCTTCATATATTATAAGGCAAGGTACCATATTTCAGAACGATCAGGAGGTTGGACGCATAACGGTTAAAAGAACCGGAGTCAGGACTGCAGAGATATCCATATCTGGCGTTGTGGATGTGACATTATCGCGCGCAGGTTCAGGTCGTTTCCAGATCTACGAACACGGGAATCTTGTCGGTTCAGAAAGGAGGGGCCTTGTGATAGATTACTACTCAAACACGTACAATGTTGATCTACGTGATCTAAACTCGTTCGTCTCGGGGTTCTCAAACAGCGTGACCGTCTATAATGGCGGGGTGACCGTCGGAACGATATCTAGATCAGAAGGTTCGATAGACGTGGAGGCCAACAGTGATGACACCGTCATGCTGATATACGGCGCATTTCTTCAGGCGTATGTCAGGCCAGTACCTGGTGCTGGTCGCAGAGGTATTCCTGGAAAATACCTGCTGGCGTCCCTGGCCCTTCTCATTGGAGGCCTTGGAATATTCGACTATCTATCAATATACACTAAATATCCATATTATTATGGTTTGATCGTATTCATAGTCTTGGTCGCAGCTTCGGTTTATGTTCGTGTTCTTGGGAGAAAGGCTTATCTCAGGCAACAGAACGATCACACTAGGCAATGAATGTGGGAAGAGATCATCGGTATTCTCAGTCATTTAAAAGAGAAGTTAGGGGTTTGGGGGGGAAGCTGTAAATCTCAACAGCTTTAGCTTAGGAGTAGCTCGCAAATTTATGGGAACAGCTGGTAGGATGTGTGGATCTGATTGGAAAAGTTAAGGTCAACGGCTTAGGCAATGATATCCACGCTCATCGCACTATAGCCGTTGATGATATTATTCATGATCGTCGATATCAATATCTTATCGATATGGAACTGAGAGGGTGATGCGCATAGCATCAGTTGATCCATACAGTCTTTATGTTGGTGAATTCGATCATACCGTACCTGGATAATTCACGCCCTATACCGCTCTTTTTGACACCACCAAACGGCAAACGCGGATCTGAGGCCACGATCTTGTTGATGAAAACCATTCCTGCTTCGATGTCCGGAACCAGTTTTTCTGCCTCGTCAGGATTTCCCCATATTGAAGATCCAAGCCCAAACGGTGTTTCATTGGCAAGGCGTACGGCCTCGTCGTAAGTATCAAAGATCTTCACCACCGCAACTGGCCCGAATATTTCCTCCTGATACGGCACATCTGTTCGAAGAATCGTAGGCATCACTATGTTACCATTAGAATCTCCGCCTATTACGATGTCAGATTTAGGCTTAAGATCTGATATCTGCCTTAAAACTGTCTCCTTCTGTTCTGTACTGGAAAGCGGCCCGAGGAAAGTATCCGGATTAAGGGGATCGCCTATCTTCGTCCTTGAAAACTCCTCCCTCAGGCCAGCTATGAATTCATCAGCTATTTTCCTATTCACTATGAATCGTTTCGATGCAATGCAGCTCTGGCCGTTATTCTGTAGACGCCCAAAAACTGCATTCTTTATGGCATCTTTCAGGTTATAGTCATCAAGGACTATGAACGGATCAGAACCGCCGAGCTCCATAACGAACTTCTTAATGTTTTTGCCAGCCTTTTCTGCTATGGCGGAACCTGTCGCTGTAGATCCAGTGAATGAGACGCCATCTACGTATGGTATCATTTCAGAGGCAGTCTTTCCGCTGGTGATCGTTGATCTGAAGGCTTCGGTATCAAAAAGATCTTGGATCTTCAGGCTCGTGCCGGAAACGATAGATGCATGTTTAAGTATCACGGTATTTCCAGCCGCAAGAGCGGGCACAGCTGCACGCATGACCTGCCAGACAGGGAAATTCCATGGCATTATGATGAGAACGGTTCCGATAGGATCGAATCTGATATAGCTCATCCTGGCCTCAGTCTTCACGATCTCCTTAGACAGAAATCTCTCCGCGTTTTCAATAACGTAATCCATCAGCCATATTGACTTCTTTATCTCTGACACGCTTTGAGAGATTGGCTTTCCCATCTCCATGGTCATAAGCTTTGAAAGATCATCGATATGCTGTTCAAAGTTTATTCTTGCCCTTTTGAGGACTTCGATCCTTTCACCCAGATCCTTTCTCCACCTCTTCTGATACTCCTTGAGATTTTTTATCTTCTCCAGCACACCATTCGCATCTTCCTCATCGTAGGTGGCAAGTACCTCTCCAGTGTATGTATTCCTCGTCCAGATCATTTTCCCATCGCTTCCCTGAATAGTAATTCTATGTCTGCCTTATCTACTTTTTTAGGGGAAAGACCTAGCAACCTCTGCTGCGCTAGCGTACCTTCCACCAGTTTATCCAGGTCAGACTGGGTGAAATTCAGATCTGTAAGATTGTCAGGAATTCCTAGTGTATGCAGCAGATTCATATAATAATCAAAAATTGCATCGCCAATCTCTGGCGGTTCGAGGCCATCGCTGTCATATCCCAAGGCAGATAGCACATCAGCAAACTTTTCTGGGACAAAGTTAGAGAGGTATCGGAAAACATAGGCCGCAGGTATAGCCGTGCTTATCCCATGTGGCGATATAGGGTATCCGAAGTCATAGTCTTCCGGGTGCCATCCCTTGATCATTCCGGCGATGGGATAAGCCATGGCATGAGGTATATGGACGCCAACATGTCCGAATCCCATTCCAGCTATGCTTGCAGCCATAGCCATATAATACCTCGCCTCTATATCGAGCGGATCAGCATACGCCCTTCTCAAATATGTGTGAACCCATTCAATAGCCTGTAGTCCAAAAAGGTCTCCTATAGGGGTGCTGCCTGAATAAACTGGTCTTTCATCAGGAGAAACGACAGGAGACCTCGCCGTATATGGATGAGAAGTATAGGATTCTATGGCGTGGTTTAGAACGTCAAGGCCGGTTGAGGCTGTTACCTTCGGAGGCATGGTCAGTGTATTCAGGGGATCTATTATGGCAAGACTCGGCCTTATGAATGGATTGCTTATCCCTGTCTTCACATGGATATGCTCCACATCGAATATGGTTACATTGGTCGTTTCGCTTCCGGTTCCAGCTGTGGTTGGTATGGCAATATGCGGAAGGAGTTCCCCCTCTGGTATCATACCTTTTCCTATGGGCTTGTTTATGTAGTCCATTATGTCCCTCGGATATCTGTAAAGCAAATTGAGTATCTTTGCGGTATCGATCGTAGAACCGCCACCTACTGAGATGAATCCATCAATCTTCATTCCTTTTATATCTTCATATCCTTTCTTCAGCGATTCATCATCTGGTTCCGTCTTCACTCTGTAAAAAATATTGTATTTTATACCTGCATTGTCCAGTGAGGAGAGGATCTTGTTGAACTGCTTTGAATTACTGATCCTGGGGCCAACAACAATCAGTACGCTCTTTAATCCTAGCGATCTGGCATCCTTGCCCACCTCATGACTTATGTTCATTCCAAATTTTATCTTTGGTACATTGATCACGAACGCATTGTCATTAAATTCTGTAGATACTAGGTAGCTGCCCTTCATGATCTCACTCCACATATTTTGGTGCATGCGGATATTTATCCCAGATTCCAGGATCATGGCTTATTATCAATTTCTGCCTTCGTGCAGCTTCCCGGATCTTCATCTTCTTTATATACGAATTCCATTCCTGTGCATCGGACAAAAGCCATCCTTTTGCCTCGACCTCGTACTCTCTCGGTAAATGGAGGAAGTCACCGGTCATCGTATACCTGTTGCCCTTTTCAGTCTCTACATTCATGACCTGGTGTCCGGCAGTATGCCCACCAGTAAATTCAACTGAAACTCCATCCACTATTTCGAAAACAGGATCATCCAGAGTCATCCATCTTGCCCCCTTCAATGGCAAAAGATCAGAATAGTCGTATGCGCCACTCTTCCCCTGCCATATCATCGATAACGCGCTTTCCAGTTCCCTGCGCTGTACGATCAGAGGAACCTTTGCGTCCCTGAAAACGGATGCCTGCCCAACATGATCCAGATGGAGATGGGAGATTACCACGAAGTCTATATCTTCAGGTTTCAGTCCTAGCAATCCAAGCTGTTTTTCTATATGATTCTCTTCGCCCATCTTTATTATAGGAAAGGCCTCCATCAGGCCTTTTTCATGGGTTTTCATTGCGTCTGGCGATATGCCCGTATCAAAAAGTATTCTAGCTTCTGGATGCTCTACAACAGCACCCGTGATAGGAATTTCCACCCATTCCCTCTTTGGTTCCCTGTTGCTGTAGGTCATTGCCCCTCCAAGCTGCCCTGGCAGAAACCATCCAATGTCTCCGCCTAGCCAGCCAAAATCCAAGATATATATTTTATTGGCTTTCATATGATTATTAACTAAAAAATATTATTTAT